>NZ_JBHUOZ010000004.1:0-5694 GCF_042686025.1 Terrimonas rubra | reverse complement strand
AAAAAGGGAAAAAGTTCTTAAAAACAGGTGTGACGGAAGGGTCTAAAATCTCGCAGATTTAACATCTACTTTGTCCTTTGATCGACTGATGAGAGTTGGTCAGATTAAAAGGAAAAAGTTCTTTGAAAGATTGGAAACAATAGCACTTTATCAACGTGAAGTTGATAGAACCAAAAGGTAAGTCAAGCGAATAACATTCGATTTGACACGTTTAATTTTCTTTAGAGAAATATTTGACTGTCAGTATCAAACATCATTTACAATGGAGAGTTTGATCCTGGCTCAGGATGAACGCTAGCGGCAGGCCTAATACATGCAAGTCGAGGGGCAGCGCAGTGTAGCAATACATGGGCGGCGACCGGCAAACGGGTGCGGAACACGTACACAACCTTCCTTTTAGTGGAGCATAGCCCAGGGAAACTTGGATTAATACTCCGTAACATAACGAGATGGCATCTTCTTGTTATTATAGAAGCAATTCGCTAGAAGACGGGTGTGCGGCTGATTAGATAGTTGGCGGGGTAACGGCCCACCAAGTCCACGATCAGTAACTGGTGTGAGAGCACGACCAGTCACACGGGCACTGAGACACGGGCCCGACTCCTACGGGAGGCAGCAGTAAGGAATATTGGTCAATGGACGCAAGTCTGAACCAGCCATGCCGCGTGGAGGATGAAGGCCCTCTGGGTTGTAAACTTCTTTTATAGGGGACGAAAAAGGGACTTTCTAGTCCAACTGACGGTACCCTAGGAATAAGCACCGGCTAACTCCGTGCCAGCAGCCGCGGTAATACGGAGGGTGCAAGCGTTATCCGGATTCACTGGGTTTAAAGGGTGCGTAGGTGGGTTAGTAAGTCAGTGGTGAAATCTTCGAGCTTAACTCGGAAACTGCCATTGATACTATTAGTCTTGAATATTGTGGAGGTTAGCGGAATATGTCATGTAGCGGTGAAATGCTTAGATATGACATAGAACACCAATTGCGAAGGCAGCTGGCTACACATATATTGACACTGAGGCACGAAAGCGTGGGGATCAAACAGGATTAGATACCCTGGTAGTCCACGCCCTAAACTATGGATACTCGACATACGCGATACACTGTGTGTGTCTGAGCGAAAGCATTAAGTATCCCACCTGGGAAGTACGATCGCAAGATTGAAACTCAAAGGAATTGGCGGGGGTCCGCACAAGCGGTGGAGCATGTGGTTTAATTCGATGATACGCGAGGAACCTTACCTGGGCTAGAATGCAGATCGACCGTGGGTGAAAGCTCATTTTGTAGCAATACACGGTCTGTAAGGTGCTGCATGGCTGTCGTCAGCTCGTGCCGTGAGGTGTTGGGTTAAGTCCCGCAACGAGCGCAACCCCCATCACTAGTTGCCATCAGGTAACGCTGGGAACTCTAGTGAAACTGCCGTCGTAAGACGTGAGGAAGGAGGGGATGATGTCAAGTCATCATGGCCTTTATGCCCAGGGCTACACACGTGCTACAATGGGAAGGACAAAGAGCTGCCACTTGGCGACAAGGAGCTAATCTCAAAAACCTTCTCTCAGTTCAGATTGGAGTCTGCAACTCGACTCCATGAAGCTGGAATCGCTAGTAATCGTATATCAGCAATGATACGGTGAATACGTTCCCGGACCTTGCACACACCGCCCGTCAAGCCATGAAAGCCGGGTGTACCTAAAGTCGGTAACCGAAAGGAGCCGCCTAGGGTAAAACTGGTAATTGGGGCTAAGTCGTAACAAGGTAGCCGTATCGGAAGGTGCGGCTGGAATACCTCCTTTTTAGAGCTTTAGAAGTGAAGCGTTTACGCTTACACTATCTACAAAATAAACTTACCGGCTATTGTTTCCTTTTCTTTCTTTGATTTTAAAAAGATCTTTCAAATAAGACCTGATGGCCAATTTGAGGACGGCATCTAAAGCCAGGCGCTGATTACTAAATATTAGCACATTAGCATATTGGCACATTAGACAAATAGATCCGTAGCTCAGCCTGGTTAGAGCACTACACTGATAATGTAGGGGTCACCAGTTCAAATCTGGTCGGGTCTACTAAAAAACTCGGGGGGTTAGCTCAGTTGGCTAGAGCACCTGCTTTGCACGCAGGGGGTCATCGGTTCGACTCCGATATCCTCCACAAACGGAGGTTATCAAACAAGAGAGAAAACTCCAAACAACAGTTCTTTTAAAAACAAGATAATGGCTTAAGGCCTGAAGGTTCATAACCTTGATTATCCGCTAACAGTTAATAATAAATGGTGTTAGTTATTATTTAATTTTCAAATTATCTAATTGACTGATTACCCAATTAACTAAGCTCTTTGACATATTGGGAAAAACAAATGTTAGAATGAAGTATCTAATATTTATCGATCACAATTTTGAATTTTCACCATTTTATGGTTGGTCTGAAGAAATGTGGTCGGGTAACAACTACAAATTAAAAAATAAAAAAATAAGTCAAGACGCAAGTCTTGCCTCATTAATTAATTAAGTTTTATAAACTTTTTTAAAGCAACTAAGGGCGCATGGTGGATGCCTTGGGTCTGAGAGGCGAAGAAGGACGTGGTAAGCTGCGATAAGCCAGGAAGAGCTGCACACAAGCATTATATCCCTGGATTTCCGAATGGGACAACCCGGTACGTTGAAGACGTATCACTCGAAAGAGAGCCAACCCGGAGAACTGAAACATCTAAGTACCCGGAGGAAAAGAAAATAATAATGATTCCCTGAGTAGTGGCGAGCGAAATGGGAAGAGCCTAAACTTAAGCAGCGTGCTGCTTGAGGGTTGTAGGACTACTTTTAGAAAATGTCATCAAGTTGAATTTTTTGGAAAATTAAGCCATAGAGGGTGATAGCCCCGTAAGCACAAATTGACATGGACGTGTAGTATCCTGAGTAGGGCGGGACCGGAGAAATCCTGCTTGAATCTGCCAGCACCATCTGGTAAGGCTAAATACTCCTCAGACACCGATAGTGAACCAGTACCGTAAGGGAAAGGTGAAAAGCACCCTAAACAAGGGAGTGAAATAGTACCTGAAACCGTGCGCCTACAAGCGGTCGGAGCTAGTAATAGTGACGGCGTGCCTTTTGCATAATGAGCCTACGAGTTGCTCCTCACTGGCGAGGTTAAGTTCGAAATTAACGGAGCCGTAGCGAAAGCGAGTCCAAATAGGGCGACTAGTCAGTGGGGGCAGACGCGAAACTTTGTGATCTATCCATGGGCAGGTTGAAGGTTAGGTAAAACTAACTGGAGGACCGAACCCGTTGACGTTGAAAAGTCTTGGGATGACCTGTGGATAGGGGTGAAAGGCCAATCAAACTGAGAGATAGCTCGTTCTCCCCGAAATGTTTTTAGGAACAGCCTCGGTTTTATTAGTCTGTTAGAGGTAGAGCTACTGATTGGGCTAGGGGGCTTCACCGCCTACCAAACCCTGACAAACTCCGAATGCTAACAGATATTACCGGGAGTGAGGCTGCGGGTGCTAAGATCCGTGGCCGAGAGGGAAATAACCCAGAATAGCAGCTAAGGTCCCTAATACATGGTTAAGTTGATCAAACGAGGTAGGACTTCTATAACAGCCAGGATGTTTGCTTGGAAGCAGCAATTCATTTAAAGAGTGCGTAACAGCTCACTGGTCGAGAGGTCCCGCACGGAAAATAATCGGGCATCAAACCATGAACCGAAGCTCTATGATTGCCACTAGGTGGTATATCGGTAGGGGAGCATTCTGACTGCATCGAAGGTGTACGGCGACGTATGCTGGAGCGGTTAGAAAAGAAAATGTAGGCATAAGTAACGATAAATAAGGTGAAAAACCTTATCGCCGAAAGTCTAAGGGTTCCTGATCAACGTTAATCGGATCAGGGTTAGCCCGGTCCTTAGTCAAACCCGAAAGGGGTAGATGATGGAAAGCAGGTTAATATTCCTGCGCCTGCTATACATTAAAAGTGACGGAGCATGTTAGTTACATAGGCTGACGGATTAGCCGAGTGGATCCTTCGGGTGAAACGTAGTAATGAGAGTGCTTCCAAGAAAAGCGAGTATAGCAGCCGGTACCGCAAACCGACACAGGTAGACGGGATGAGTATTCTAAGGCGCTCGGGTGAGCCGTGGAGAAGGAACTAGGCAAATTGACGCTGTAACTTCGGGATAAAGCGTACCTACTTCGGTAGGTCTCAGTAAAATGGTTCAACCAACTGTTTAACAAAAACACAGGGCCCTGCAAAATCGAAAGATGACGTATAGAGCCTGATACCTGCCCGGTGCTGGAAGGTTAAGGAAGGGTGTTCGACGCAAGTCAAAGCTCCTGACTGAAGCCCCAGTAAACGGCGGCCGTAACTATAACGGTCCTAAGGTAGCGAAATTCCTTGTCGGGTAAGTTCCGACCTGCACGAATGGTCTAATGAGTTGAACGCTGTCTCCTCCACGAGCCCGGTGAAATTGTAGTATCGGTGAAGATGCCGGTTACCCGCCACGGGACGGAAAGACCCCGTGAACCTTCACTACAACTTTGCATTGATTTTGAATTACGGATGTGTAGAATAGTTGGGACGCTTTGAAGCAGTGGCGCCAGCCATTGTGGAGCGGTCGTTGAAATACCAACCTTCTTTGATTTAGAGTCTAATCCCTGATGGGAAACAGTGCATGGTGGGTAGTTTGACTGGGGTGGTCGCCTCCTAAAGAGTAACGGAGGCTTGCAAAGGTTCCCTCAGTACGGTTGGTAATCGTACGTAGAGCGCATTAGTATAAGGGAGCTTGACTGTGAGGCATACACGCCGAGCAGGGACGAAAGTCGGCTAAAGTGATCCGGCGGTTCTGTATGGAAGGGCCGTCGCTCAAAGGATAAAAGGTACTCCGGGGATAACAGGCTGATCTCCCCCAAGAGCTCATATCGACGGGGAGGTTTGGCACCTCGATGTCGGTTCGTCACATCCTGGGGCTGGAGAAGGTCCCAAGGGTTCGGCTGTTCGCCGATTAAAGTGGCACGTGAACTGGGTTCAGAACGTCGCAAGACAGTTCGGTCCCTATCTGTGGTGGGCGCAAGTAAATTGAGAGGACATGACCTTAGTACGAGAGGACCGGGTCGTACGTACCGCTGGTGTATCAGTTGTGCCGCCAGGTGCAATGCTGAGTAGCTATGTACGGACAGGATAAACGCTGAAAGCATCTAAGCGTGAAACCTTCCTCAAGATGAGTTTACTTTTAAGGGCCGTCAAAGACTATGACGTTGATAGGCTATAGGTGTAAAGGTGGTAACATCAAAGCCGAGTAGTACTAATTGCCCGTACGCTTTAATTTTTTATTATTTCTTTGTTTTAACATTTTCCCAATATGATCTTATTTAAGTGGTAAGTAAATAAGTGTTAGGTAATAAGCTGTTCATCTGTTTGAAACTGGCTGTACTTACAACTTATAACTAAAAACTTACAACTTATAACCTTTTTATGGTGGTTTTTCCAAGGGTGTTCACCTCTTCCCATACCGAACAGAGAAGTTAAGCCCCTTATGGCCGATGGTACTGCACAGAAATGCGGGAGAGTAGGTAGCTGCCATGATTATTGAAAGAGTCCTGACCTTGTGTCGGGACTTTTTTTTGTGTATACCTGAATCAAAGCTTAAAGCCGAAAGCTGAAAGCAAAAGGCTAAAGGCAAAAAGCTGAATGCTAAAAGCAAACCCGAAAC